>NZ_CP087394.1:0-5731 GCF_020971565.1 Pectobacterium parvum | reverse complement strand
AGCTCACGCATCCTTTGGTAAAATTGATCTTAGTTTTTTTCTGAGCTCGTTAGATAGTTTTTTGTTTGATCTACCTACGATTCCCACGTCATAAATGATTTTATTTACCTTTGAAACTTGTTCCTCACTTAAAGGAAGACTGAAGTTTTTAATGTAATTATTAGCTAGGAAAACTATCTTTCTTATTTTGAACTCATCATATAGCGGGAGGATTTTCCCTAGTTTTTCTCTAAGTTCAACTGACTGTTCATGACCAACTCGACTCATCTGAGCTACCTTGCCTGATGCTTTATTCCATAGGGTATGGTATTCAGTTGATGTTCTGTCAACGGCTGATTCTTTTTCACAGATAAAAACTAAATATCGTATGTATCTGCGATTTTCTTTATTTATTTTCGGTGTTTTATGTTTAACCCAAAACCCTGTCACATGTAACTTTGAATTAGGGTGGTCTGATTTTTCTATAACGGTCTTGGCGTCATTTAAAGATAAACGGTGCCTATTTATCATCCCTACTACTGTTGTTATCGCTTTTGTTTCTTCTTCTTTTGATAGTTTTTTATCGGAAGAAATAGTAACGTCATCAAGTAGCCTGGTGTAATTCATACCCATATTGTTTATTTTTCTTACTATATTGTGCTCATCATTGAAAAATATAAGATTTGCTATATAGCTAGAGCAGCAAGCACCTTGAGGCAACTTACCATCTAAAGTTACTAGTTCTGTCAATGTTTCTGAAATGGATGGTGAGAATCTCATCATGTTTTTGAATATATTTAATATGTCTCTTTTGCTGATGCTAGGGTAGAAGTTTTCTATATCCAAAGATATTATAGTTTTCTTTCCTGCATGAGTTCCGGCATTTGATACATAGTCTCTTTCTTTTAAGCCGCCATGAAGATAATTTGGATAATTAACATTTTCAAAGATTTCTTTGTTTATTTTTTTTTGAATATGCTTCAACCCTTTTTTTGGCTCAAAAAGAGTTCTGATCTTTTTGTTCTTACCTGTCTCAATATTGAACGATTTGTATGACTTAGGGATAGATAGCACAATTTTATTGAGCCTCTCTGTCGTAACCCCTAGCATTGCTGCAAGAGAGTCTTGAGAGGCCAATTGAGTACCATTAAACAGAGGTTTCATCATGTTAGGTTGAGTTAAAAGTCGATTAGAAGAATAAGTGAGCTATGAAAGCTAAAGTTTTCCACATAATCAAGTACGGATAGACCTTCATACAAAGGTTTTTCAGTACTTCCATAAAGCCAATCCCTTCTTTTCTACGACTATGACTGTCTCCAGATGCATAGTTATAGGTCTTAGTTACACTTAAGTTGATGTTAAAATTTAACATTTTTGCCTTCATTCTTGGGTTATGGGTTTTGCCAGACCAGTAAGGAACACAAGGAATAAATCAATTGGCTTTAGGGACTTTTACTCACATTGCCAGACAACTGTCGCCGAAATTTAAGGAGGGTTATCGCGTTTTTGCGCGATGAGCCGACCCTTAGCGGGGATGCCGGTCATGATCTCATGAAGAGATCGCCTTTTCAGGCATAGCTTTCCTTGAGTCAGTGTAACTTTTTTTTAAAGAGCAAAGGGTTGGGCGAGGTTCGCCCGTATCGGGAGTGAGTATATGTTTTTTATAAGAATGAAGTCACGAAAAAACGCATGGCACTAAACAACCTATATCAGATAACAGCCCTCTCTTTTATCAGGGGGCTTTTTTTTGCCGCGAACACAGAATCTGACATACTCCACCATACTTTAAGCCAGTACACACAGCGTCCCCTCTACGAGGTGCCGTCTGTGACTGGTTCAGGGGGCTCGCCGCCCCCGAAACCCCGGGCATCCGCTGCGAAACTTTCGCACTTTGGGTGCGAATATTTCGCAGCGGAGTGAGAATGGAAAAGCGCACGAGAGAGATCAAAATCCGTCTGACCGACTCAGAGCATCAGCGTCTGATAGACCGGTGTGACCGAACCCATCTGGCTGAATGGCTGCGTCAGCTCGGTCTGGGAGAACACACCGCCCGAAAGCGCCGTCTTCCTGACGTTGCGCCCGAACTGCTGCGACAGGTCAGCGGGATAGGCAACAACCTCAACCAGATCGCCCGACGCCTTAACCAGCTTGACGGGCTTACCCCCACGGAGCGGGTTTCCCTGCTGGCGGTGCTCAACAGCCTTGACCGCAATCTGGGTGAACTGCTGGAGCAGCATCGTGATCATTAAAATTCACTCACGCGGTGCCGGTTCGGGCAGTGGCCCCGTCGATTATCTGCTGGGCAAAGATCGCCAGCGGGATGATGCCCGTGTGCTGCGGGGAGACGCCGAACGCACCCGCGAACTGATTGACGGCTGTGACTTTGCCCGCGCCTACACCTCCGGCGTGCTGTCCTTTCAGGAGGCCGACATTGCAGAACCTGAAAAGGCGCGGCTTATGGACGAATGGGAACAGACACTGATGACCGGTCTCGACAAAGACCAGTACGCCTGTCTGTGGGTTGAACATCAGGACAAAGGCCGCCTCGAGCTGAACTTCGTGATCCCGAACATCGAATTGCAGAGCGGC
This sequence comes from Pectobacterium parvum, assembly GCF_020971565.1. Taxonomy (NCBI): domain Bacteria; kingdom Pseudomonadati; phylum Pseudomonadota; class Gammaproteobacteria; order Enterobacterales; family Pectobacteriaceae; genus Pectobacterium; species Pectobacterium parvum. The sequence goes on along the minus strand of NZ_CP087394.1, from coordinate 3,163 downwards.
AAACGGCTGCAACCCTACTTCGACCGCGCCGACCGACCCAGGGTAAACGCCTGGCAGACGCTGACCAACGACCGGCTCGGACTGCGCGACCCCAATGACCCCGCCTATCGCCGTCCGCTGACGCAGGCCAGCGACCTGCCGCGAGACAAACAGCAGGCAGCGGAAAAGCTGACCGCCGGCTTGATGAACCTGATGGCACAGGGCGCGATACGCAGCCGGCATGACGTGGTGACTCAGCTCGAGAGCATTGGTCTCACCGTGGCGCGGGAAACCAAAAGCAGCATCAGTATTGCCGACCCGTCCGGCGGCAGAAACATCCGGCTGAAAGGAATGATTTATGAGCGAGATTTTAAATTTGGCGAAGGGCTTCGAGGAGAAATCGAAGCAGCAAGCGCAGGATACCGAGCAGAGCGTGAAGCGCGAGTTCGGGAGGCTGGAAACGTCTATCAGCGCGGAACTGCAATCAAGCTCGCAGAGCATCAGCAACGCTATCCGCGAGCAGAACGGCAGGCTGACGGGCATGATCAGAGCCACGGTCACCACCGCGCTGATCTGGATAGTGGTCTGCGCCGCGCTCCTGATTGGCATCCTGAGCGGGATAATCTGGCTTCAGGGGCAGATCATCAGCTCACGCCTGAGCGATATCGACGGCTACAGCCAGCAGCTGGCGAGCCTGAAAGCGAAAAGCGGCGCGGGGGTGACGATCTACAGCGACGACAGCCAGAAGAACGGTTATCTGGTGGTGCTGCCGGTGAAAGCACACGGCGTGGAGAGCTACACCTCAACGGCGGGCAACACGGTGGTGAAGTACACCGCGAAGTAACCCCGCCAGAACGCACAGAAACGCCCCTAAACGATTTTGACCCACAGGACAGAGAAAACCATGACCGAAATGGAAAAACAGCTTCTGAGCGCCTTAGAGAGTTTACAGGCCAGCTACGAGCAACAGCATCAGGCGTGGCAGGAAAGCTACAGCAGTTTGCAGCACATGTTCGAGACTACCTCACAAGCACTGAGCCGCAGCGACAGGGCGTGTCAGCACTTGAGCAATCAGGTGAACAGCTTGCGCGGTCAGGTCGAGAGCTTGAGCGACAATCTCAGCCGCTTAATGCGCTCGTAAAACAGCACGAACACCAGCTGCAACTGGAAAAGCAGCGCACCCGTTATCACGGCCCGACGCTTTAGCACCGCGCATGCGGAATGCTCACGTAGACGTAATATCACTTTGGTGTACAATGTACATTAAGAATACAAAGGGAATGACACAGTGAGCCATGCGATAGAGTTTATCGAAACGCCGATGTTTACCCGTCAGATAAAGCAAATCGCCACGGACGACGAGCTCAAAGAGCTCCAGAAATTGCTGATTGAGTCACCGGACAAAGGCGATCTCATCAGGCAAACCGGCGGGCTGCGAAAAATCAGAATGGCGACCGGCACACAGGGGAAAAGCGGCAGTGCGCGGGTGATTTACTTTCTGGCCACCGAAGAAATTATCTATCTGGTGATGGCCTACCCGAAAAGCACCAAAGACAGCCTGACGGACGCCGAAAAATCCGACCTGAAAAAGCTGACGAAACTACTGAAAGACGAGGTGTAGCATGAGTTTTTTTGACGAACTGAAAGCGTCACTCGAAGAAGCCGTCGAGATCAAACACGGCGTTAAAGCGCCTGCCCGGGTTACGCGCTATGAACTGGCTGATGTGAAGGCACTCCGCGCCCAGCTGAACGTGACGCAGGATGAAATGGCGAAGGTGCTTGGCACCAGCCTCGATACCATCAAAAGCTGGGAAACGGGCAGACGTAACCCGACCGGACTGGCGGCAAAGGTGCTGGCGACCATACAGGCCAACCCTAAATTCTTTCAGGAACTTGCCTCACATTAAGGCTTTATGACGGAAGGATTCGACAGAAACCGCCGTTCGCGTGTAACGTTAACGGCAGAAAAAACAAAGCCCCGATAATCATGGTTTCAACTTGGCGGAAGAGACATGATTAATCAGGGCTAGGTACGTAACCTAAGAAGGATATTAGCACATGCAGAGTGCAAGACAACAGCCCGCCATAAGCGCTGGCGTGAGTGACTAACCCAGCTCTCGACCTGTTCAACGACCGCTTACCTAACAAGCCGTACTTTTCGGACGATCTGCATTTTGGTGTACGCATCGCGGGAAAAGAGCGCGCTATTCTGGCTAAATACATCCAGTTCAACCAGCCTCACGCCATGTTCTGGCTCGGTTTTGACGTTGACCGCCTCGGTGCAGCAATCGACTGGAGTGATCGCAATGCGCCCGCGCCTACGCTGACCATCACCAACCCCGAAAACGGGCACGCGCACCTGCTTTACGCACTGAAAACCTCGATACGCACCGCACCTGACGGAAAAATGAAGCCGCTGAAGTACGCTGCTGCCGTAGAGAACGCGCTACGTAAAAAATTGGACGCTGACGTGGGGTATTCGGGGTTAATTTGCAAGAATCCGAACCACGGGTACTGGAAAATTGCCGTCTGGCAGCCAGAACTCTACACACTGGACTGGCTGGCCGACTCGCTAGACCTGAACGCCGCGAACGACAAAGAAATAGTTACCGATTACGGCTTAGGCCGTAACTGCACCTTGTTCGATAAAACCCGCAAGTGGGCCTATCGCGCTATCCGTCAGGGGTGGCCGGAGTATGAACAGTGGCTGCAAGCCTGCTATGAGCGTGCCATCGCCTACAATCTGCAATTTCCCTTTCCCTTAGATGAAAGTGAAGTAAAGGGGATCTCTAATAGTATTGCTAAATGGACTATAAAAAATTTCTCTGAATATTCTTTCGACGATTTTGTTAAAAAAACACACGCACCTGAAATTCAGTCTCTAAGAGGAAAGAAAAGCAAAGGTGGTGGCAGACCCTCATTGGGAGAGCCTTGGATAATTATGTGTGTTAGCCGGAGAACTTACTTTCGGATGAAAAGTTCAGATAAATAGTATATCTATAGCTTTTAATCCTTTCGCTGTCTTCACTGTATTGAATTGTACTTTTGTTCCTTTTGGTATATCCACTGTGTAATTTTCATTGGGAATATCATCAGATCTGAACATTACATCTCTACCCTGTTCTCTGCGGATAAATCCGTACCCCTTAACTGAGTCAAAAAAATTAACGAAACCATGATCCAT
>NZ_CP087393.1:0-7703 GCF_020971565.1 Pectobacterium parvum | reverse complement strand
GATGGTCTTCCGATAGTGAGATATTTCACCACCATAAGAGTTCCTACGCTCTTTGGGTGGTAGCCCAGACGGGGGTAGGAATACCGGTACTATCGACCCGGCCAGCCCGAAGGCTGCCCCGCCTGAGCCACCATTGAGGCGAACAGAGGCTGCGATATAAAAAAGGACGCTGGCGCGTCCGATCTTATCGCCGATAGTAAGTCCGGGTTCCTACACCCGGTCACCGATGTGCGGTGACCGAGCAATCATAGCTGAAAATAGCGGGAAAAGGAGGGCTTATTGAGTGAGTGGATGGTTAATTTAGAGATGAAATGCGACACGTTTCCCTGTCGGTAACGTGACATCAATGCTCAGTTCTCCACCTAATGCTGCTACATAACGTTTTAACGTGGAAAGACGAGGGTCATTTTCAGGATTCTCCATCTTGGCCAGTGTTGGTTGGGATATGCCAATCGCCCGTGCCAGTTCTGTCTGAGAGATCTCTAATTCATCACGTAGCTGACTAAGGGCAATAACCAGGCTTGTCTCTTCGACCCGCGCCGCTACGCGAGCCTGCATTTCCGGACTCTCTTTTTCCAGTAGCTCTCTGTATGTCGCCATGATTATTTCTCCAGGTTAGCCAGATGTTTTAGGTATTCAGAATCGGCAAGTCGAATCATATCTCTGTAGAATCGCTTCTCGTTTATCCCGGTCTTATCTCCGGCACATAACACGATAGCTTTACGTGTCGGATCAAAAGCAAAGAATGCTCTTATTGGTTTACCTGCATGTTGAACACGTAACTCTTTCATATTCGGAAAATCTGAGCCGTTTAATGTGTCTACATATGGCCTGCCGAGCTTAGGTCCGAATTTCTCTAAGATCCCCATTGCCTCGTAAACCGATTCTCTCAGTGAATCATCTTGAGTTAAAAACCAGGCGTCGAAGCACTCTGTCGTTATTACTTCCCACATGTTCTCTGCCTATTAATTATAGCTTTATTGCTATAAATAACTATAGCAATAAAGCTATAAAGATGAAATCCCTATCAATAATGACACCCCACTGAACCTCTTCCTCTTATAGCCTTTTGATATGTAAGTGATGATGCAGTGAAGCTGGTTAATCCGGCTGCTCGGAGGATAGGACTACGGTTACAGGCGGTTCTGATGACTGGTTTATATGGGGATGGAAATGAAAAGCGTTTTACAAATGCGATTGGTGTTAGAAGTAACAAAAGTTCTGATAGATGTTGTACTGATCATCATGATGTTTAAACGGTAGAGATGAGGAGTCATTTTGCGCATGCGCAAAATGATTCCTCGCTGGGACCACGGTCCCAATCTGCGGAAAAGCGACCAAAACAGAGATTACGTGTTCTCGTTATCGTGAAAATGCTGCCTATGCACTTCTGTGCATAGGCATGCAGGCGACTAAAATGTATCTGGCGCGTTTTTCCCGATCTGACCCATAGATAACCCTGTTTTTTAGCGTTTAAGCGGCAATGTTGCGTTGAGGGCGTCTGAGGCGGTGCGTGGATCGGATGTTATGGTAAATTTGTGTTCCCTATCTGTGCTGTGCATTGATACATCAAATACCCATGCCCCTCGAACTCGTATCTTTACGTGACGCCTGTGACGCTATTGAAACAGAAATACGACATCGAGGAGTCTTTTAACGAACAAAGCCCGCATAAGCGGGCTTTGTCATATGTGGCGCAATACGTTCAATCATGCTGCTTCTATTTTTCCTCGAAATCGTCAATCCATATTGATTTAACGCCTTCGAAATATACATCTAGCTCTGTATGTTCTAGGTGTTTGTTGCTAGACATATCTAGGCCTATTTTTGCTGCGTCAATCAGTGACTTCAATGATTCCCTATTACTATCACTCTCTTTGAAACCTTGTTTTTTAAGCCAGTAGTTTAGTTCGTGATCTTGTTCTTTTGAAATGTGCTTACCTACAGGGTGCGACATAGTTTTAGCCTTATGATTGAGTGAATTTACGCTGACACATTGAGCATTTCAGCGAACCATTATTCCCATCTTTAAATAGAGTCATTGTCTTGCAAAACGGACATTGTTTACCTCTGCCTCCACGGCCTTCATTGGGTGGAATCATCACTACTGCGTTGCAATTAGTACAGCTGTTCCCAAAGAGGGTTAGTTTGTTACAGAAAGGGCATTTTTTTCCAGGCATTACTCAAGTGCTCATTAGTCATTTACATAATATCGTGACAATATAGATGAAAAGTTTTTCTTGTAAAGCATTATGTTGTGATTTACTTGTTGTGCATGTTTTGGTGGGTGGGTATTATAATTGTCAATGATGCATAGCTGACGGTTGTATCTCCGTAAAACCATAAAATGCAATGGTTGTTCGCTTGCACTATTAAATTTACTCCGGATTGTTAGTCTTTTTTCATCAAAAGAATCGAGGGTTAGATTGTGCAAGGAAAGAGATGGCGGGATGTGCATTATGACGGGAAAACATACGACCTAACCCACCTACATCCGTTCGATTTCCTGGCGACGATAAGAGGGAGTGAGGTGAAAATTTCCGTAACTTTCTCTAATCATTGCTTTACGGATAAGAAGGGGGAGGGAAAAACATTGATGAGTGGTCGTTACTTTTCCGAAGCGCGCTATCAATGCAGTTTAAACCTGCCGTGTATCCTGAAAGATCACTTGATTAATGGGCATATCGTGCCGCACTTTGATAGAAATAGTAATGAGGTTTACTATTACGCTCATGTTTTTGACTACGCTATATTTTTCGATCTTCGTCAGGATACAAACAACTCTGGAGGGTTAGCTATGTTCGTTACCAGCGCATATGAGCTAGACCAATGGGGTAAGGGGTCCGTACCGAAAGGGACTGCTGTTAAGTTTGACTACATCAGTCATTTGCGGCTGAATGGGCAAACGTATCTGGCTAAAAAGATGCAAAAAAGGCGCTGATTAATCAGCGCCTTAATGCGAAAGTAATATCGATGGTTACTTTCAAAAGTTTCCGGCCTTTACCTTTGGTTATCCTGCTCTCAGGCTAGGTGAGACTGATTACTCAATCTCCGGTAACAATACCCCGATAACTCGGTTCCGGTCAGTATTGATGTAGAAACAATAACTCTCTGGTACTCAGATTGCAACCAAAATTCAATATACCCTCATAGGAGAATAACTAATGAAAAATTCATTTCTTTCAGTGTGGTAGATATTATTTTGAATTGATCTACATAGAGTGCAGACAAAAAAGATCTTCTTGAGATCCTTTTTGTCTGCGCGTAATCTCTTGCTCTGTAAACGAAAAAACCACCTGGGGAGGTGGTTTTTTCGAGGGTTCAGTAAGTTGGGGAACTTCTGAACCGTGGTAACAGGGTGTACAAGACCACTGCAACCAAATTCGTCCTTTCAGTTTAGCCGTACTCAGGCCATAACTTCAAGAACTCTGCATCAGTAATCTCTTGTACACCCGTTACCAGTGGCTACCGCCAATGGCGTTTTTTCGTGTCTGTCAGGGTTGGAATCAAGAGAACAGTTACCTGCACAAGACGTGGTAGTCGGGCTGAACGGGGAGTTCGTGCATACAGCCCAGCTTGGAGCGAACCACCTAACCAGACCCCAGCATCCGGCGTGGAATGAGAAAACGCGGCCATGACAGCGGAATGATGCGGGGACACTGTAAGGTGGGAACAGGAGAGCGCACGAGGGAGCGCCCCATCGGAAACGGTGGGGATCTTTAAGTCCTGTCGGGTTTCGCCCCTTCTGACTTGAGCGTCATTTTTTGTGATACTCGTCAGGAGGGCGGAGCCTATGGAAAAGCGAGACTTGCTGATCCGGCTCTGGGGGGAGGGGGGGCTGCTGTCTTTTTTTCTTTTGGGGGATTTATGACTCGATTATCATCGTTATCCGCTTCTGAAAAACAGTTTATTGATGCGGCGGTTTTCGCGGCGGAACGTGCAAAAGGCGCACGGCTCTCGGGTCCTGAGAAAAAAAAGGTGTTAGCGACAGCGCGCCAGCAGATCATCTCTCAGCGAGACGCCAACAGGATTTCTCGCCAGCGTCACGAGGCTGCACAGGAGCGCCTGTTTGAATGGAAAAAACCATCGGGTTTTCGTCGTTAACACGCACCGCTCGCCGCAGTCTCATGACCGAACGGCGTGAGCGAATGAGCGAGGAAGCGGAATAGCGCTGCTTGTGATGGGGTCTTCGTTCACTCCTTTGCTTTAGGATTTGAAAAATTCCGTTAACTCCCGGTTTTCCTGTTCTACTTTGAGTTTTTCCAGTTTCCGCCGCCGGCGTTCTGCCGTTGCCGTGGCATTTTTACGTCGAGTTTCGGCGTTACTGCTTTCTTCTTTGGCGATATCGACCTGTCTCTGTGCTTCTGCGATGACGTTTTCCAGCTGATTCTGGGCTGCACTTATGAGCGCATTGGCCTTCTGTTCGCGTAGTGTGGCGGCATTTTCTCGCTGAACGGCACGATCGAGTTGCTCAGCGAGGCGTTTATTGGCCTTAAATTCGGCCTGTACGGCGTTTTCTTGCGCCAGGCTGGTTAGCCTATGGTAATGCGCGATTTTTTCAGCCTGATCGCGGTTATCGGCTTTAACGGTTATCCAGAGGAGTGCTATCCCACCGGCACTACCTGTGATGAGTATGCCCGGCAGCACGAATGGCCATAACTCAGCAACCATATACCAGCCTGAGAATTTTATAAGCTGTTCACCTTGCCTGATTATCAGCGTGTAGTTTTCCAGTGTGGCTGACATGTATACGTAGGCTGCACCGAGCAGTGCAAACAACACGATTAACACGGTGACTCGCCAGAAAACAAATTTCATCGCAGGTAGGTTTCCGTGATCTCCGGGCGAAAGTGTCCCATTTCCTGGCTGACTGTCGCCAGGGCAGCTTCCCGGAGCAGACCCTGATGTTGCAGTTCGCGCATTCGTTCCTGAGCATAGCTGTGACGAACGCCGTGGGCACCGGCTGACCAGCCTAATACCCGCAGTGCGGCCGCACTGAAGCTGTTTGACCAGAGATGGCCGCCACCAAGCGCATAACGGCTGGTGTGGTTAACGCCACGATCGGTCAGGATGACGGTGTGGTCGCGCCTGACCGCTTCAAGACGTGAAGCCAGCGCTTTTGGAAGCTGAATTTCCCGAACCAGTCCGCCCTTACCGTGAACGGTGTAGGTTATACCGCTACGCCCCGTCCACTTTGTTGTATCGGCCTGTCGTACACTGGGCGGCTGTTCATCCGGTCTCGCCAGCGTATAAAGCTCATGGGCGCGTAATCCTGCTGCGTAGGCCAGCTCTGTCGCTAGTGCGTTCTTTGGGGTTTGAGCGGCGCAAATACGGGTGATTTGTTCTGAGGTGTAAGCCCGTCCTGTCAGGATTTGTGGATGGTCTGCGCGGATCACCGGTAAACGCTCGGTCAGAGGCAGGATGCCGGTGACATGGTGCATCATGGCCTGAATAGCTTGCCGCTCCATGTCGAGGGTTTTTTGTCCTACCGATTCGCCCCGGGATTCAAGATAACTGACGGCCAGAGAAGGCGTTAGTTCACGAAGTCCTCCGAGGATTCGGGATGCACGAACCCATTCTGCTACCCGAGTTAATGCCTGTTCGTAATTGCGTACGGTACCAACTGAACGCAGGCTTTCCCCTTGTATGGCTTTCATGACCGAAGCCGCCTGACGCCCGGGTGAGGAAAATTTTGCTTTTGCCATGAGGATACGGTTGAAGGTTAACGGATCTGCTGAGGGTTCTGGCGCTGACCGATAACAGCCAGAACCTGAACTTTCTGGGTGGGGTCATCCACGTCATATAGTACATGCTGTCCCGTCAGACTGATACGGCGGACGCCCTCGCCGTAGCGCGGATCTAGCTCATATAGCTTGGGAAACTCTGCGAGTTTGTCGGTGGAAGCGAGGAGGCGTTCAGTAACGTGCCTTGCATCCCAGAGAGAAGCGTTTTCAGCGATATAGTCAAAAAGTGCCATCACATCCTCCGTGGCACTCGCTTTCCATTCCACATCATACGACATCGTGTTTTTCCTGATAGCGGCGCTGTAGCTGCTGACGAAGCTGGTCGGTTGTCATACTTGGTCGGGTGTCGGCACGGGCTTCTGCGACTTTGGCGCGTGCTCTTTCCTCATACTCTGCCTGTGCCAGTTCTTCATTAGCGAGACGCTGCAACAGTGCGGCTTTATCCGAACTTCCTGAGGGGATGAGGTGTGGGAGGCTCTCGGCCAGCTCCCGAAGAAAGTTCGCGTTTTCGTAGTGGGTGCTGTTCATGGATGACGCTCCTGATTTTCCGTAAGTCTATTTCTGAGTGTAGCAACCTCGCATTAGGATGGCATGTAACGGGTTTAACCATGACGAGCCAGCCAGCGAGTCACTGTGGATAGCACGACCCTGATCCGCTTTGCTCTGAGCCAGCGTTGTAGCTCGGCGGCGCTGGCTCCGGCCTGATGAAGCTGGCGCAGTTCTCCGGTGTAGCGATCGAGGCGCGATTTCCGGTAGCGCGGTTTGCGAATTAACCGGGTCTCTTCCTGTAATGCGGCCAGTTCCTGGCTGACGCTAAACTCCGTCATATCATCACCGCTTGATAGTTTGTAAGAACGCCTGACCTAAGATACCGGTTCAGCGGCAATTGAATGCCTATTTGCCCCTGTTTGACACCTTGTGGCGTCTGGCTCGGACTATTCTCGCCATTTTTTCCCCCGTCAGCGTGGGCTAATCGCGGTCGTTACACTGACCAGGTGGCGTTTTAACTGCGTCGCCTCAGTCTCTCCAGATGTCGCTGCTGGGTCTCAGATCCCTCAAGGGGCGCGGATTGTTGACCTGTATCCGGTGTAATCAGGAGTGCGTGACGTGCACTAATCATCAACAGCAAAAGAATAATACGGATAACCTTGCGTTACCAACGTGCTTTTTAATTATTGCGCTTATATTGAATAAACCCAGTGATACCCGCTATGTACAACGTATTTATTCGTTGTACATAGCGGGTATCACTGGCAATAAATAATCTAAAAAAAGAAGAAAGAAAATGAGAGCATGACTGCACCGTGTGCAGGCTGAAATAACGGAGGGGCTGAGAATGTCTTGTACAGCGCTATACTGTCTCAAAAATCGGAGGTGGGAAAATGGCGTGGGTCAGCGTGAGACAGGCGATGGAATTGACCGGAAAAGGGCGAAGTTCGCTGTACCGGGATATGGCGAAAGGCCGTGTATCATATAGGTCTGAGTCTGATGGCGGTCGCTCTCTCGATACCAGTGAATTGATGCGGGTGTACGGAGAACTGAAACCGGATGAGACAACGCAGTGGGACACTCGGGGACAGGGTGATGAGACAGATAATAGCGTAATGAAAGACTTGGTTTTGGAGCTGAAAGCGCTCCGGGAAGAAGTGTCGGGTCTCAAACTGGAGCTTCAGGAAATACGCCGGCTGGAATACAAGCCGGCACCGGTTGAATCAGAGAATGTTCACCCTAAACCCTGGTGGCGCCGCTGGTTAGGATAAAACGGGCGCCAGTTCGTTAATCGTCTTTATCAGGAAGTTGCTCTGGGTGGTAGCAATCATAAAAATCCCGGAGTTTTTCGTGCAGCACAAACGCAAGAATTTCGCGTACCTGATCGTGGGTGATAGCGGTGACGGCATAGGACAGAGCACAACATTGGTCTAACAGTTCATCAGGCCTAAGAGGGGTATTGTCGAACAT